>NZ_JAAIUN010000067.1:0-2199 GCF_013317245.1 Blautia sp. MSK.20.85 | reverse complement strand
CAACTGGATTTGCATACTTCGCCATGACTTTTTTGTAGTTACCATCTGTCCGTGCTGTCTCCAGATCAATAAGCAGATCAGGAAGACGGACATACTTGGTATTGAAATACTGCTTACAAGCCTCCATACCAAAGGCGCAGGCCATGTAAGTTTTACCACAGCCTGTAGCGCCGGTGATAAAAAGATTCCGGTGTTCAGATATATATTCGCAAGTTGCAAGTCGGTTAATAAGACCCTTGTTAAGCTTGCGTCCGGAAGTGTAATTGATATCCATGATACTTGCTTCCGGTTGGTCGAATCCAGCATTACGGATCAATCGTTTCTGACGATTATTCTTACGATTACTGTATTCGATGTCCACCAGCATACCAAAACGGTCCTCGAATGGTACGTCTTTAAATTTCGTATCATCCAGCTGGTTGCGGAACGCATCTGCCATAGTAGTAAGGCGCATTTCAATTAATTTATCTATTGTACTCTGATTCGTCATATATGTTTACCTTCGATAGTAATCGGCACCTCTTGTGATGCCGTGTGCTTTATGTGTAGTCTTGGATTCAGTAGTTTCTGATTCCGGTTTTACAGAACCTGTTACAAGGATGTTTTTAATACTCTTATAACTGGGTGAAGCTGTATAAGATAGTGCCTTTTTACAGGCTGCTTCAAACAATGCATCTGAGTATTTCTCTGCAAGCTTCAGAAGCCCCATACAACTTCGGTAGGTCTGTTGTTCCACACGTTTGGAGGTCAGTATCGCATTGACCACAGTGTACGTATTTATGCCAATCCGTTCAGCCCATTTGCGGAACCTGTCGCCGTTCCATTCCAGATATTTCTGGTGGTCTTCCGGCATATGTTCCGTGACAGTGCTGTACTTCCCAGGACGCCCCTTCAGACGGCGGTGGGAAGCAATGCGGTTATGATTGTAAAAAATTTCAATAGTGGTATCTGTTATCTTGACATCAACTTTCTTTTTGATGTATTCATAGGGAACTGAGTATAGCATTCCGTCCACAGATATGTGATAATTGAACTGGACGGTGGCTGTTTTCCAGTCGCTCAGTTCAAAACGGGTAGCAGGTAATGGTGCCAGCAATGGTTTTTCTTCCTCAAGAAATAAGCTTCGCCGACTACCCTCTTTCTTCTGAAAGAGCCTTTGGTTGAACAGTTCTAGCTTATCTTTTATTGCACGGTTTAATTCTGCAAGGGAAAAGAACTGTTCATCCCGAAGTGCTGCTGTTATCCAGGTAGAGATATTTCCTACCGTTCCTTCAGCATTCGGCTTATCCTTGGGAGCTCTGACACGAGCCGGAATAATAGCGGTGCAATAATGTTCAGCTAGTTCCTGATAAGTTTCATTGATCTGCTGGTCTTTCCATCCCCCATTGTGAATAACTGCGGTTTTGCAGTTATCCGGTACGAGGATTCTGGCAACACCGCCAAAGTACTCATACATATGGACATGAGCATTGATCCATGATCTCTGCTTCATATCCAGAAATGCTTCCACATATGCATACTGACTGTAAGTCATTACACCTACAAAGATGTAAGATTTTAAGATTTCACCAGTGTCAGGATCAATAATTGTTGCCGGATCACCAGCCCAGTCAACCTCAACCTGTTCGCCGGGTTTACGGTTGATATGCATGGTAGCACGATGTTTCTGCTCATCCTGTTGGATGTGATAGCAGAATTGTGAATACATGAGTGGTTCTTCACCGTTGGCACGGCAATCCTCTATGTACTCAGTCCATAAGAGCTTTTTGGTGACTCCATTACGGAGCAGTTCCTTACGGATGTAAGCGTAGTCGGGCATCTTCTTACTGGCAGATACCTTGCTCTCTTTCGAGAACATGAGCTTTTGAAGCTCTGTGTCGGTCATTGATTCATCAAGAGGCCAAGAGATATTTAGTTCTCTGGCACGTTTTTGAACTTTGACGACAGTTTTTTGTGAAACACCACAGCTTGCCATGATGTTATGTTGTGAGAATCCCAATCCGGTAAGCCGGATGATTTCTCGATATTTGGTCATAATCGTGACCTCCTCATAATGAATTTACACTAAAAGTGCATAACATCATTATAAGGGTTTAGGAAAAATGTGATTCCATTTTTGCCGGAATCGTGATTCCCTAAAAAACGGAACATTGATTTCCATACGCCGGACAGGTGATGGATTTCACCCCGGATTATTCA
>NZ_JAAIUN010000066.1:0-2298 GCF_013317245.1 Blautia sp. MSK.20.85 | reverse complement strand
CGCCCACGCCGGATAGGGACCGAACTGTCTCACGACGTTCTGAACCCAGCTCGCGTACCGCTTTAATGGGCGAACAGCCCAACCCTTGGGACCTACTACAGCCCCAGGATGCGATGAGCCGACATCGAGGTGCCAAACCACTCCGTCGATGTGAACTCTTGGGAGTGATAAGCCTGTTATCCCCAGGGTAGCTTTTATCCGTTGAGCGATGGCATTCCCACTTAATACCACCGGATCACTAAGCCCTACTTTCGTACCTGCTCCACCCGTCGGTGTCGCAGTCAAGCTCCCTTCTGCCTTTGCACTCTTCGAATGGTTTCCGTCCATTCTGAGGGAACCTTTGGGCGCCTCCGATACCCTTTCGGAGGCGACCGCCCCAGTCAAACTCCCCGCCTGGCATTGTCCCACCGCCGGTTCACGGCGGCTGGTTAGAAGCCCAATATCACAAGGGTGGTATCCCAACAGCGGCTCCATAGCAACTGACGTCACTATCTCTCAGCCTCCCACCTATCCTGTACATGCAACACCGGACCCCAGTGCCAAACTGGAGTAAAGCTCCATGGGGTCTTTCCGTCCTGGCGCGGGTAGCCAGCATCTTCACTGGCACTTCAATTTCACCGGATGTATTGCCGAGACAGCGCTCAAATCATTACGCCTTTCGTGCGGGTCGGAACTTACCCGACAAGGAATTTCGCTACCTTAGGACCGTTATAGTTACGGCCGCCGTTTACTGGGGCTTAAATTCAAAGCTTCGACTTGCGTCTAACCTCTCCTCTTAACCTTCCAGCACCGGGCAGGCGTCAGCCCATATACCTCACCTTTCGGTTTCGCATAGACCTGTGTTTTTGCTAAACAGTTGCTTGAGCCTATTCTCTGCGGCCTGCTCTCGCAGGCACCCCTTCTCCCTAAGTTACGGGGCCATTTTGCCGAGTTCCTTGGCAATACTTCTTCCGCCGGCCTTAGGATTCTCTCCTCATCCACCTGTGTCGGTTTACGGTACGGGTACAATATAAACAATAGCGGCTTTTCTTGACGCATGGCTCACGGGCTTCGCTACTATATTTCGCTCCACATCACGTCTTCCCATTGCATGGCGGATTTTCCTACCATACTGGTACCTCGCTTGTACCGGGCTTTCCATTCCCGGCTCCCGCTCTCCTTACGTGTCCCCACAGTTCTGTCATACTGCAGTACAGGAATATCAACCTGTTGTCCATCGGCTACGGCTCTCGCCCTCACCTTAGGTCCCGACTCACCCAGGGCAGATCAGCTTTACCCTGGAAACCTTGGATATTCGGCCTAGAGGATTCCCACCTCTATCTCGCTACTCATTCCGGCATTCTCTCTTCCATATAGTCCACAGCTCCTTACGGTACTGCTTCTTCCCATATGCAATGCTCCTCTACCAATCCTTACGGATTCCTTAGTTTCGGTGGCGCGTTTCAGCCCCGGACATTTTCGGCGCAGGACCTCTCGACCAGTGAGCTATTACGCACTCTTTGAATGTATGGCTGCTTCTGAGCCAACATCCTGGTTGTCTTCGAAATCCCACATCCTTTTCCACTTAACGCGCACTTTGGGACCTTAACTGTAGGTCTGGGCTCTTTCCCTTTTGACCGCCCAACTTATCTCGTGCAGTCTGACTCCCGGTGATATCTACACGGCATTCGGAGTTTGATATTCTTCGGTAGGCTTTGACGCCCCCTAGGAAATTCAGTGCTCTACCTCCGCAAGACTCACACCGAGGCTAGCCCTAAAGCTATTTCGAGGAGAACCAGCTATCTCCGGGTTCGATTGGAATTTCTCCCCTATCCACACCTCATCCCCACCCTTTTCAACGGATGTGGGTTCGGTCCTCCACTACCTCTTACGGCAGCTTCAACCTGGACATGGATAGATCACCCGGTTTCGGGTCTACTCCTACTGACTCTGGCCCTGTTAAGACTTGGTTTCCCTTCGGCTCCATCCCTTGAGGACTTAACCTTGCCAGTAAGCGTAACTCGCCGGACCGTTCTACAAAAAGTACGCGGTTGTGCTCATATGGCACTTCCACAGCTTGTAGACACAGGGTTTCAGGTTCTCTTTCACTCCCCTCCCGGGGTCCTTTTCACCTTTCCTTCACAGTACTATGCGCTATCGGTCACTAAGTAGTATTTAGCCTTAGGGGGTGGTCCCCCTTACTTCCCACAAGGTTCCTCGTGTCTCGTGGTACTCCGGATCCTGCTCAGTCAGCTTGGTTTTCACGTACGGGGCTTTCACCCTCTCTGGCCGGCTTTCCCAAAACCGTTCTGTTAACCT
>NZ_JAAIUN010000065.1:0-2481 GCF_013317245.1 Blautia sp. MSK.20.85 | reverse complement strand
CTTTTACCAGGTCACCTTTGCTGTACACTTTTGTGCCATAAGCAGTTACGATATCTGCCCCGGCATACACGTTATACACTGCATTTTTCTGTCTGCGGTTTTCATACTGGAATACCGTTCCATTTTCACTGACATCTGCTCCGGTAAGAACCTGTCCTTCTTTGTAAATGGTAAGCTCTGCCAGCTGTTCCTTATTTTCCACAGTTACCGATGAGGTTTTACTTGCTACCAGTTTTACATTTGTTGCCGTTGCATTTACCACATATCCCTGTGGTGCGGTGATCTCTTTCAGATAAACAGTATCCTGTGTCTTGATGATCGTAACAGAAGATTTTCCATTCTTATCTGTTGCCGGCATCTGAATGATCAGCTTTGTACAAGCCTCATCGCTGTATACACCGAACACTGCACCTGCAAGATTAACATCCGCTGTATCGTCTTTCTTTACGATTTCGATCGTAGCCTGTTCAATCCAGGACACCTTTAAGCTTACATATTTTTCATCAGCGACACCTTCTCCAAACACAAATGCCAGATCCTGAACACTTGCATTCGTAGTCAGTTTATATGCTGAATAATCTTTTGTAATACTTCCCTTCATTTTTGCAGAAAAAGTAGCACTTACATCTCTTGTCTGTGTCAGAGGAGCTGAAAGATAAAACGTGGTTCCGCCTCCAATTGTTACGCTTGCACCTGCCGCACTTACATTTCCAGTAGATACATTATAAAGCTTCACTCCCTTTGGTAAGTCCATTGTGATTTTCTGCTGGGAAGATGCATTGAACTTAATGTTCTCCGTTCTCTGAACATTTCCATCTACATAAGCTTTTACATTCGGTTTGGAAAATGACATCGCTACATCTGGTATTTCCGGCTTATTTGCACAATAATTATAGAGTTCTTTTGCCAAAGCCTCGCCTGTAGCATTTGTTCCATAGAATGCATCACTGCTTCCATTGGCATAAGATGCAGCCATGTGAATAATGATGAATCTTTTTCCTTCTGAAAAATCCGTGTGTTTATTCGCAAAAAAACTTTCGCTTCCTGCGGCATCTGTACCGTAATAACACACTTTTGCTAACGCCTGATTGTCCCCGATCTTTGTGATTGTATAATTTCCAGATCCTGGTCCTGGTTTTGCCGGCTGTACACAATACGCAGTTGCTCTGACGCTTCCGTAGCTGATATAGTACGGCTCTGTCAGATAGGTTCCAAGATTATAATCTGCATATCTATACAGAGGTCCTTTTTCGATTGTTACCTGCTGTGTACTTCTTGCTGAATAAGCCGAAACTGCTTCAAATGTTGCAATCTCTCCCTCTTCCATAGAATCAAGATCCACACCTTCGTCTCCTGCCTGTTCCAAAACATCGTGAAGCTCTAACCCGGATTCTTCATCATAGGTATCCTGATTCTGTGCCTGCTCTACTAAATCATCAAATTCATCAGCATCAATATCGGTAATTTCCGAGTCTGATTCTGAATCCTCCGCTTCTTCTGTCTGCTGTTCACTGCCAGCTGTTTCAGATTCGGTTACTGCTTCACTCCCTGCAGTTTCTGTCTGCACTTCTGTTTCTTTCTCACGCACAATCAGCTTTCGGCTGATCTGATACTTCGGATGCTCCTGATTTACCGGTTCCACATAATAGACCGCTTTGTAAGTGTCCACATGATCTGTCGTAAAATCCTCATTCTTGTCGTTCTTTGCTTCCTCAAATGTGACTTTAACCTTGTCAGCATCCTTGATTTCCAGTCCTGTGTAGTCTGATTTCACATCAAATACACTGCCTGTTTCAAGTTCATAATCTTTGGCAGTCACCACCTCCTCTTCATCCAGAAGGTCTTTCACTTCCTCATAAAGTGGCGGTTTTTCCTCTGGCTGGATCTCCGCTGCATATGCAGTCATCGGAGATAACACTGTACTAAGCATTGTCATGCCTGCCAGCAATCCAGATACTACTTTCCTAAAATTACCTTTTTTCTTCATGCTAAGGTCCTCTCTTTCATAATATTTGTATGAAAACAGACAGTCCTTAGACTGCCTGCAATACATTACTTATCGTTGTGGGAAAATCAGATTGAACTGCACATTTCCCTCGCCGGGATCAATCATTTCCACAGTTGCTTCATACTGTCTCCCTGTTTTTCTGGATACCAGATCCTTATAATGGATTTTTCCTTTAGACAGGAACTTCTTTGCTGCCGCCTTATCCATCTTTTTCCCCTGGCTTGCAAGGAATTTATCATTCTTCCATAAGGTAAAAGCACAGTTCCGGTCGGAACAGTAAAAGTTTACTTTTCCTTCCCTGACATCAGCTCCACATCGGGGACATTTGCCAATGACTTCCCCTTTTGCTTTTCCCTGAAACTGCTCTTTCTTTTCTTCTGAAATAGCCTGATATCTGGCAACCAGTTCCTGCATCAGCTCTGTAATCCCATTTAGGAATTCATCTGCTGTCTCTGTATTCTGGGCAATGTGAT
>NZ_JAAIUN010000064.1:0-2558 GCF_013317245.1 Blautia sp. MSK.20.85 | reverse complement strand
CTGTCCGGACTTTGAGAGCCACCATTCCGGAGAATGGGAGCCATATATTCCGGTAATTCAGAGCCACCTTATTGGACTCTATTACATATATTTCCTTTATACTGTAAATACACACCTTTGGTGTGAATACAGATAAAGGAGGTCGTAAATTATGACCAAGTATCGTGAAATCCTACGCTTGAAAAGCTTAGGATTCAGTGAGAGGAACATCGCACAAAGTTGCGGTGTATCCAGAAACACAGTCGCCAAGGTTTTGAAAAAAGCAGCGGAAATCAATCTTTCATGGCCGCTGGATTTTGACATGACCGACAGTGCGCTAGAGGAGCTGATGTTTCCTAAAGATAAGTCGGCAACGAATAAACGTATGCCAAACTTTGACTACATCCGCAAAGAACTTCTGCGGAACGGCGTAAACAAAAAACTTCTCTGGGTAGAATACTGTGAGGAGTGCCGCATGAGCAGCGAAGAGCCTCTAATGTATTCTCAGTTCTGCTACTACATCCAGAAGGATGAAGAAAAACGCAGGGCTACCATGCATATCCCTAGAAAACCAGGTGAACAGATTGAAGTTGACTGGGCCGGTGACCCTGCTCACATCATTGATCCGGACACCGGAGAAATCACAAATGCATGGATATTTGTAGGTGTATTAACTTACAGTCAGTATGCTTTTGTAAAAGCATATATGAATGAGAAAACCGACAACTGGATCAAAGCTCATGTCCAGATGTTTGATTTCTTTGGCGGTGTCACACCTATGCTCGTTTCTGATAACTGCACAACCGCAGTGAATCATAAAAAGAGTGACTGGTACAACACTGCCTTAAACACAACTTATCATGAGATGGCAGAACATTACAATCTTGCCATCCTTCCGGCCAGAGTCCGGAAACCCAAAGATAAACCGAATGTAGAGGGATCGGTAGGAAAGATATCCACATGGATAACAGCAGCCCTTCGCAATGAACAGTTTTTCTCTCTTGCAGAATTGAATGCTTCAATCCGTGAAAAACTGGATGCCTACAACGCCCGTAAATTCCAGAAAAAGGAATGTAGCAGACTCAGTTTATTTCTTGGGGAAGAAATGCCATTACTGGCTCCGTTGCCTGCTACACCTTTTGAACTGGCTGAGTGGAAACAAGCCACCGTCCAGTTTAACTATCACATCGCAGTAGACAGAATGTTCTACTCCGTGCCTTATCAGTATATCAAAAATAAGGTTGATGTGCGTATAACAGATACAACGGTTGAAATATTTTATAATCACAATCGTATTGCCTCTCACAGACGACTCTATGGACGAAGCGGTCAGTATTCTACAGTGACAGAACATATGCCGCAGGAACACCAGAAATATCTGGAATGGAACGGTGACCGATTCCGTAAGTGGGCTGATTCGATTGGAATTAACACAAGTAAGGTTGTCGATGCAATACTTACCTCCGGCAGGATTGAACAGCAATCCTACAGAAGCTGCATGGGATTACTGAAACTGGCAGAAAAATATTCGCCAGAAAAACTGGAACAGGTCTGCGCTAAGGCGCTCTCTTATTCCGGTAAACCCAGCTATAAAAGTATCAAAAATCTATTGGCTGCAACAAAGGATGCACCTGATACCGAATCAGAATCATTTCAAGCAGTAAAACCACATGGCATAACCAGAGGAGCCAGATACTATGGAGGTAAAAAATCATGACAAATCAAAGTACAATCGATAAACTTATTGAAATGCGTCTGACTGCTATGGCAGATGCATTCCGCATCCAGATGGATGATCCTGCAATGAAGGAAGTTCCATTCGAAGATCGGTTCGGCATGCTTGTTGATGTCGAATACAGCAACCGCAAAAACAATCGTCTGAAAAGGCTGATCCGCCAGGCTGAGTTTGAACAGCCAGATGCCAGCATCGCAGCGATTGATTACCATTCTGGACGAAAGCTGAACAAAGCACTGATCAACCGTCTGGCAACCTGTGAATACATTACAGAATACCGAAACATCTTTATTACTGGAGCAACCGGAAGTGGTAAAACTTATATGGCCTGTGCCTTTGGCATGGAAGCATGCAAGCACTATTACTCAGTACGGTATGTACGGCTTCCTGATCTATTATTGGACTTACAGGCTGCCAGGGACAATGGAACTTTCTCAACTGTCCTGAAGAAATACACCAAGCCAATAGTACTGATCATTGATGAGTGGCTGCTTCTTAAACTGACAGAAGCTGAAGCCAGGAATCTTTTTGAACTGATACATAAACGACGAAAAAAATCTTCAACGATCTTTTGTTCTCAGTTCCGTGAAAGTGAATGGTACCAGCAAATCTGTGATGGTGAAAGTACTCTTGCCGATGCCATCATGGATCGTATATCGTATGATTCCTATAAGATCGATATTGAAAGTGTTGACCCATCTAAAGACCTCTCTATGAGAGAAGTATATGGACTGGATCCAGCAATGGCAAAGTAACTTAATAAACAAAATGGGGTGGCTCCGTTAGTCCGGACAGGTGGCTCTCGCCACACCGGACTGGCGGCTCTGCCGCACCGTAATATTCA
>NZ_JAAIUN010000063.1:0-2778 GCF_013317245.1 Blautia sp. MSK.20.85 | reverse complement strand
GGACGAGACGTTCCGCTTGTTGAATAGACAGCGGGGTCAGTAGCCGTCCGTAAAAAGAAAAGCTACTGATACAACTGATATGGTGTTGTTCAAATGAAGGGGTAACGCCCGGAAGGGACACACACAAACTCCCTACAGCGTGATAGTTGTGCAAGAACTGTCGGGTTGTCAAAAGTTAGGGTGAAGAGCAAAAAGCAGGTCCTAACAGGTAAGGCTGAGGAAAGATTCACAGAGGTGTGGGTTGCCTGTGATTATGTAGTGAAGCTGTATATGGTGAGTATCCACGGAAGTGGGGACGAACTGACGATTTAAAGAGTCTAAAATTCGAATGCGTTGAAAAGCGTATGCCAACGGTTTGGCGCTGATTACCGAAAAGTAACTGGGTGGAAGTGAAAGTCGGAACATTGTTACAGGCAATGGAAATCAGCAGGCTCAAAGGAAGCACCTAAGTACAGTATATTGCATCATATTGGAACGTCGAAAGCAACGAACAGCGAGCAGTTGCACATGCTATGACCTGTTGGTAAGGAAAACACACTGTATAACTTACCTTTATCGTTGTGAGAGCGGAGGCACGAGCGATGAAGCTTCTGTAATGGGAGTGGAGCAACAGCCTCCAGTGGGACGACTGGTCAGTCTGCCAGTCGACAAAACAAGTGTAATAAAGTAATGCAGTTAACATTCATAGGTTCGAGTATGACTAAGAGAAACAAGTCTTGCGAGAGTGAGGTGATGTTGACTATGCAAAGAAAGGAATTGTTAAAGAAAAGTGCTATCCGATATGCTGAGTACTACGGCATGGTCGAAGTACAGGACGCATTATATGCGGATAGTGCGAGCGAAAAGATTTTCACGAATCTGATAAGTATTATCGGTTCAGATGCCAATATCAAAATGGCATACCGTAATCTCAAATCAAACAAAGGAAGCAGCACACCTGGTGTCGACGGTAAGACCTTTAAGGACTTAGCTGAGATGTCAGAGGAAGCATTGGTTCAATGTGTTAGGGACAAAATTCTTAACTACCAGCCTAAAGCGGTGAGAAGGGTATATATCCCAAAGCCAAATGGGAAAATGCGACCATTAGGAATCCCTACGGTATTAGATAGGATTGTACAACAAAGCGTGTTGCAGGTCATGGAGCCTATATGCGAAGCCAAGTTTTATCGGCACAGTTATGGTTTCAGACCGAATCGTAGCACTAAGAATGCCGTTGCCGTGTGTTACAAACTGGCGCAGGTGGACGGATTCCACTATGTAGTTGATGTAGATATCAAGGGATTTTTTGATAATGTCGACCATGGAAAGCTACTAAAGCAGATATGGACGATGGGAATACGTGATAAAAGGCTGATTTCCTTAATTGGAAAAATGCTAAAAGCTCCAATTGAAGAAAATGGGGTTAGAACGGTACCCGACAAAGGCACGCCTCAGGGCGGTGTACTTAGTCCCTTACTGGCAAATATTGTGCTGAATGAGCTTGACTGGTGGATAGCCAGTCAATGGGAGGAAATGCCTGCAAAGCATCCTCTGAAAAGCGATATTTATATGAATAAAAATGGTACCCCGAATAAAGGGAATCTGTACAAGAAGTTGCGACAGTCCCGATTGAAAGAGTGCCACATAGTGAGATATGCGGATGATTTTAAGATATTTTGCAGGTCGTATTCTGATGCTTCCAAGCTAAAGCATGCGGTCGAGCAATGGCTAATGGACAGACTAAAGCTGGAAACATCTCCAGATAAGTCACGAATTACGAATCTTACCAAAGGCTATAGCGACTTCTTAGGCATAAAATTTAAACTTTACAAGAAGGGAAAGAAATGGTCTATCAAGTCTCATATGACTGACAAAGCCATCAATTCTCAACGAGTGAAGCTGAAAAATGCCATGGCGCAGGCCTGTAAATCTCACGAGAGTGAACAATCACAGCACGATGACCTCATCAGATACAACCAAGCAGTCATTGGTATGCATCAGTACTATAACATGGCTACTATGATAAATGCAGATGTTCACAGACTGTTCCCGTCGATTGACATAACCATGAAGACGAGACTGAATAGTCGGGCTGACCTCTCCAAGGAAAAACCGCCGACATTGAAAGGTGCGATGGACGAATATTTCTATCAGAAATATGGGGAGTCCAAACAGGTTAGATATATCAATGGTATGATTGTCGTCCCTGTAGCATACTGTAGGACGCAAAATCCAATGTTCTACCGAGTGGACACCAATCGTTACACCCCACAGGGACGTGAACGTATTCACCGCATGCTTGCTAAATCTGAATATGGAGAAACGCTGTTGAAGTTGAGTAGAGATAACGACACGAATCATAGTATCGAATTCTGTGATAACCGCCTATCAAGATTTGTGGCATCAAAGGGTAAGTGTGAACTCTCAAAGGTGTCTCTTGCGTTTGAAGATGTGGAATGCATATATCTTAATCCACCAAGCCAAGGTGGTACGGATGAATATGCAAACCTCAGAATCGTACACAAAGATATAAAGAGCCTTATCTATTCTAATGACGTGAAAATCATCAAGTCCCTCATCGATTTATTCGATTGTAGGGCACCTGCCAAGATTGCAAAGCTCAACAAATGGAGAGCTAAAGCAGGATTGGAAGCAATTAACCTTATAACAATTAACCAGACTTTGAAGTAACTGTATTAGCAATAAAGACTTATCCCATGGAACGCCGTGTGCAATGAAAGTTGCTTGCACGGTGTGGCTCGGGGCGAAAGGCGTGAAAGCGTCTGACCTATCGAGATT
>NZ_JAAIUN010000062.1:0-2854 GCF_013317245.1 Blautia sp. MSK.20.85 | reverse complement strand
AGTTGCTTTCTCAATCAGTGTTCCTTTTTTCACAACAACGGTTCCGTCTGCATTTCTAATATCATCGGATGCATACAGAGCAAAAATACCGCCATTCAGTGGTTTCTTGGTGTCTTTATCCTGTTTTACTACGGAAACATCTGCTTTCTGTCTCTCGTTGTTAAAAGTCACATCTGCAAATACAACTTCTTTATTCTGTCCGGCATAGGTCAGAGTCACTGGCTTTTCTTCGCTGCCGTTATAGAAATTGTCCGGTGCTTTTGCTTCTTTTACCACATAGGTTCCAAGATGCAGGTTTTTCAGTGTGACAGAACCATTCTCACCTGTTGTCAGATTTTCTTTTACCAGGTCACCTTTGCTGTACACTTTTGTGCCATAAGCAGTTACGATATCCGCTCCGGCATACACGTTATACACTGCATTTTTCTGTCTGCGGTTTTCATACTGAAATACCGTTCCATTTTCACTGACATCTGCTCCGGTAAGAACTTGTCCTTCTTTATAAATGGTAAGTTCTGCACTCTGCTCTTTGTTTACCACAATTACAGAAGATGTCTTACCGACTACCAGATTAACATTCGTCGCAGTTGCACTTACCGCATATCCCTGTGGTGCTGTGATTTCTTTCAGATAAACAGTATCCTGTGTCTTGATGATCGTTACAGAGGATTTTCCATTCTTATCTGTGGCAGGCATCTGAGCGATCAAGTTGGTGCAGGCTGCATCGCTGTATACGCCAAATACCGCACCTTTCAGGTTGATATCACCAGCCTCATCTTTCTTTACGATTTCGATGGTAGCCTGTTCAATCCAGGACACTTTAAAATCAACATATTTTTCGTCTGTTACACCCTCACCAAACACCAGAGCTAAGTCCTGTGTATCGGATCCGGTAGAAATTTTATAAGCAGAGTAATCTTTTGTAATACTTCCCTTCATGGTAGAGGACCAGCTCTGTCCCACATCACTCACCTGTGTCAGTGGTGCAGAAAGATAAAACTTTGTTCCTCCGCAAATTTCTACACTTGCACCAGCTTTACTTGTTGTGCCTGTGCTTAGATTATGAAGTTTCACACCAGACGGAAGCTTCATCGTAATTGTCTGCAGCTTATCTGCTTTAAATGTAATATCTTTGGTTCTCTGTGAATTGCCATCCACATAAGCTTTTACATCTCCATCAGAAAATGACATTGCTACATCCGGAATTTCCGGCTGAGAAACACAGTAGTTATACAACTTCATTGCTAAGTTTTTGGCTGTACTGTTTGCTCCGGAAAAGGCATCTCCACTTCCGTTTGCATAAGAAGCAGCCAGATGGACAAGAATAAACTTAGCTCCTGCACTCAGATTTCCATAACCATTCTCTTCTGTAAAGAATCCTTCATCACCTGCAGCCTTGGTTCCGTAATAACAAACCTTTGCAAGTGCTTTACCATCACTAACCTTACTAATGGTATAATTCCCTGTTCCCGGTCCTGGTTTTGATGGCTGTACACAATAAGCTGTTGCAGAAACATTTCCAAACTTAACCGTGTACTTGTAGGTCAGATAAGATCCATACCCATAATCTGCATAACTGTACATAGCTCCTCTGGTAACAGATACTTTCTGTGCAGCCCTTGCACTTGTCATTGCCATAAAGGTAATGGTTTCACCAGCTTCCATGGCATATAAATCGATTCCTTCCTCTTCAGCCTGCTCCAGGGCATCCGATACCGTCAGTCCTGTTTCCGGATCCGTTGTGTTTTCGGTATCTTCTTCCATATCCGGTAACAGTTCGCTTGCCTGGGACTCAAACTCCTCCAGCTCACCTTCCGTCACTTCCTCTGTTGGAAGCAATTCCGAGTCTGCTTCTGAATCCTCCGTTTCCTCTGTCTGCTGTTCACTGCCAGCTGTTTCGGATTCGGTTACTGCTTCACTCCCTGCAGTTTCTGTCTGCACTTCTGTTTCTTTCTCAAGCACAATCAGCTTTCGGCTGATCTGATACTTCGGATGCTCCTGATTTACCGGTTCCACATAATAGACCGCTTTGTAAGTGTCCGCATGATCTGTCGTAAAATCCTCATTCTTATCATTCTTTGCTTCCTCAAATGTGACTTTGACCTTGTTATCATCCTTGATTTCCAGTCCGGTATAATCTGATTTCACATCAAATACACTGCCTGTTTCGATTTCATAATCTTTGGCAGTCACCACCTCATCTTCATCCAGAAGGTCTTTCACTTCCTCATAAAGTGGAGGTTTCTCCTCTGGCTGGATCTCCGCTGCATATGCCGTCATCGGAGATAGCACTGTACTAAGCATTGTCATGCCTGCCAGCAAGCCAGATACTACTTTTCTAAAATTACCTTTTTTCTTCATGCTAAGGTCCTCTCTTTCATATATTTGTATTAAAACAGACAGTCCTTAGACTGCCTGCAATACACTACTTATCGTTGTGGAAAAATCAGATTGAACTGTACATTTCCCTCTCCGGGATCAACCATCTCCACAGTTGCTTCGTACTGTCTCCCTGTTTTTCTTGATACCAGATCCTTATAATGGATTTTTCCTTTAGACAGGAACTTCTTTGCTGCCGTCTTATCCATCTTTTTTCCCTGGCTTGCAAGGAATTTATCATTCTTCCACAAGGTAAAAGCACAGTTCCGATCAGAACAGTAGAAATTTACTTTTCCTTCCCGGACATCTGCTCCACATCGGGGACATTTGCCAATGACTTCTCCTTTTGCCTTTCCCTGAAACTGATTTTTCTTCTCTTCTGAAATACCCTGATACCTGGCAACCAGTTCCTGCATCAGTTCTGTAATCCCATTTAGGAATTCATCTGCTGTCTCTGTATTCTGGGCAATGTGAT
>NZ_JAAIUN010000061.1:0-2921 GCF_013317245.1 Blautia sp. MSK.20.85 | reverse complement strand
ATGGAAAATGAAATTTGCCGAAAGGTGTGTGAAAAGAATAAATATAATAGTTGGACGAAGCTGATTGGAAATTATTGTGTTTCAATGGCTTAAAGATAAAGAAAGTTGCTGGAGAGAAAAAATATTCTCCAGCAACTTTGTCTTTGATGAATAAAAGTCAATTTTTTTTAACTATTCTCACTATTATTTGATTCAGTGATTTTTTTCTTCTTTGGAGAAACCAGTTTGTGACCGGAATAAATGGACATGCCCATACAAAGCAATGAAGAATAGGCAAAGTATTTATGTGCAGTCATAGATTTTTTGATTCCAGAATAAATGCATCCCAACATACAGAAAAGTGCGCCTAAGGACCAGTATTTATGTGATTTCATGATTTGATACCTCCTTTGATTTAACTGATTCAATCATAACGCTTTTTTACGAAAATGCAAAGAAAAACTTTGAATATAGTTCTGTAGAATTAGAACTTGGCTTTGCGATTCTGTATATTTAAGATATCCACAAGTATACTAAATTCAGAACGATTATTCGTTCTGAAGGAGGTGTTACGATGGATTTGAAAGCAGTAGGACAGCGAATCAAATCAGCACGAGAAGCAAAAAATCTCACGCAAGAGGAACTGGCTGCATTAGTAAATTTAAGTCCGACGCATGTGAGTGTAATAGAGAGAGGCTTGAAAGTTACAAAATTGGATACCTTTGTTGCAATTGCAAATGCATTAGATGTTTCTGCAGATACTCTTTTGATTGATGTTGTGGCACATTCAGTTACAGGTGTTACCAATGAGCTGGCAGAGAAAATAGAAAAACTTCCGATCAAAGAGCAGAAAAAAATTATCAAAGTAATTCATACATTATTGGAAGAGTAATATGACAAAATGGGAAGAGCAAGTAGCTCTTCTTTTTTTTGACTTTTTATTCCGCTTTAAATTGTAAAGTGTCTTTTCATGATAATAGAAATATGCTAAATTAGTTCTATAGAACAATGTGTAATTCTACTTATATATTGGAGGAAAATGAATGAGAGAGAAAACTATTTATGAGAAAATTGCAAAAAAGTACAACACAACACCAGAAGAGGTACGCAGAGAAATGCAGATAGCCATAGATGCAGGATTTGATAATCCTGATCCGGATGTGCAGGAAGAATGGAAGAAAATGACACTTAAAGGAGACAGACCCACACCGGAAGAAGTAATCAATTACGCAGTAAAACAATTAAAAGGAAATTAATGAAAATATGAAAAGAAAGATAATTGCAGTAATCTCAGGAGCAGTCATCTTGATAATTGCTACAGGAAGTATTTATGGGAAACCTGAATCTGGTCATAAGGAAGGTGAACCTGATGTAGTAGGAACATTTTCCATAAATCAGGATGAAAATCTAACCGTAGTAGCTAACCGGGAAAATATTGAGGATAGAGAAGCGTTTGCAAGAGAACTTTTGCAGATGTACAAGGAGAATTCTTTTCATTCGACAAAATTCTCCACAGACAGGGGATATGCGACGAGTCTTGATATGAACATCTATTTATGGAAAGAGGATATTGAAGATGGGGAATCGGTAATGACAGCCGAATACAGACCTGTAGAATATGGAAAGGACTATGATGTTGTCAATAATCCTGATAAATTTCAACTATATATAGATGGAAAAGAAGTAGAAGAATAACACGGTGAACTTTTTATACTGAAATATGTACGATTTCAATAATGATGTGAACTTATAGGAATGTATTGCGGATACTTTGTGAACTTTATCCTGATACAATGATTATGCTGATGAAAGAAGGCATAGATAACTGAATATAAGAAAGAGACGAAGGCCTCAGTAGTTAAGAAAAAAACTACTGGGGCTTTTTTTCGTGCCTGAATTTCTCAGCCAATAACTGCGGGTATGTCCCGGCAGGATAAAGGCGGAGCAGGCATGATTCTAAACAGAGGTCCGCCTTCTGGATTTGAAACAAGCAACGAGATTTCAAATTCAGGAGGAACGGACATGTATATTGAACACCCATATTTTTATGAAGGAAAGTATTACGCAAATATTGATGGAGAGATGATTGAGATTACAAAAGAGGTTGCGTATGCGATGAACAATTTTTATAGAAGCAGCAAGGCAAAAAAGGTAGAAATCAAAAACGAATTGGGAGAGGTCGTGGACAAGATGTTGAGGGAAGTACCTTACAGTGGTCAGTCCATTGATGGAGAAGGCTTTATGATAGAGGATTTTCCGGATCTGAATTGTGATGTGGAGCATAGTGTGCTGACAAAAATGGAACAGCAGGATATCCACAAAGTGATCAATCAGCTGAACTCCGAGGAACGCATGATTATTTACGGTATTTTCTTTGAAAACAAGACACAGACACAGATGGCAGAGATTATGGGAATTTCCAGACAGATGCTGTCATACAAGCTGAAATCCATTCTTAATAAGATGCGTGAAATGTATATGAATAAATTTTTTTAAAAAATTTTTCAAAATCTTTTGCATCTTCCGAAGTCATTTGACTTTAGTAATTAGAGGAGCTTTAAGGACTCCCTAAAACGCACCGTGATAACTGAATATCCAATAATAACTGACGTGACATTTCATACAGTGAGCACGAGGAAGATGCCGCTATAGGATTATAAGACGTAAAAACATTTTTAGAGCTAATAATGCTGCGAAAAAGCACTGACCAAAGCCAGTCGGCAGGCTGGTGATGCGATGACATGTGTGAGATGCGATACACTTGCAGACCCTGAGAAGTCTGTAATTGGTAAACCTATGAACTGCCAGAGCCTGGAAACGAGAGTTTTTGGGTTGTGGTCCGGAGTATAGCATTCGGACAGGTTATTATTCCCTTCCTGCAGATGCAGGAGTAACGATTCGGGGTATCGAGGATAAATAGAATCGAGCGAGCACTGTTTAAT
>NZ_JAAIUN010000060.1:0-3194 GCF_013317245.1 Blautia sp. MSK.20.85 | reverse complement strand
CAGGAAGTGAAGAATAAATGGCAACAGCAATTATGAAACAAAAAGAAGTTCCGGAAATGGACGATGTTGAAGAGATCATTTCAAAGATATCAGAAGACAGTCCTTACAAACGGCGTCCGACACAAAAGAGAACCTGGATGACCGTGCCGGAAATGGGAAAGCTGCTGGGATTAAAAAAGACAGATCGATACTGGCTGGTGCATAAAAATGTTTTTGAATCTAAAGAGATTGCTGGAAAGATACGAATCAATATTGCCAGCTTTGAAAAATGGTACGCCAATCAGATTAAATACCATAAAGTTACCGGAGAAGAACCAGGGAAAGAATTGAAATCCTGGTCCTATTCCGTTAAGGAAGTTGCGGATCTGTTGGGTGTTGATGAGTATCTTGTTTATGATTTACTCAAGAAAAATCAAATGGAAGCTGTTATTGTCGATTACTGGAAACGAATACCAAAAGAATCTTTTCAGAACTGGTATAAAAGCCAGTCCCGGTATCGAACAAAGGAAGACAGAAAAAAAGACGCTCTTCTGGAAGATGCAACAATTACGATGCCTGAGATGGCACAGCTGCTTGGAACAACCAGAAGCGCAGTATATACAATTCTTGATAATCCAAAGTATAGTCATTTTTTTGAATTCATTGTGATTGCAGAAAAGAAAAGGATCACAAAAGAGAGTTTTCGAAAATTCCTGGAAGGTCAGGATCGGTATAAGCTGGATCCATCGAATGATTATGAAGAACTTGCACAGGAACAAAATATTGCCCTGGCTAATTTCCGGCGGAAGAAATTATCACAGACCGGAATACGAGGAAGCAATGGAAATATAAAGTATCTTACTTTTGATGAAGCTTCCTATCTGGCAAAGGTCAGCAGAAGCATGATTAACAAGTGGGCGGATAAAGGAAAGTTCACAGTAATAAAAGTTGGCAGTCGAGTTAGGATCCGTCGGGATGAATTTGAGGACTGGATGGAGCAAAGAGATTTGGAAAGGAGTATGCAATAATATGGCATCTATAAGAGAACGAAACGGAAAATTTAATGTAATCTATTCTTATACGAATGAAAAAGGTGAGAGGAAACAGAAGTGGGAAACCTATGAAACGAAAGCCGAAGCAAAGAGAAGAAAAAAAGAAATTGAATATAAAAAAGAGATGGGATCATTTGTCGTCCGTAAATGCAAAACACTGGACGAGCTTATTACAGAATATGTTGCACTTTATGGCAAAGAAAACTGGGCGCTTTCTACATATGAAGGAAATGTCTCTCTTATCAATAACTATATTCTTCCGATCATTGGTGATACGAAACTCTCAGAGATCAATACCCGTTTCATCGAAAGATATTATCAGAGTCTTTTGAAGAGACGTGCAGTTATCAATCCATTGAATAAAACCAGTCGAAATGAATTTGTATCTTCCAGTACGGTCAGGGATATTAATAAGCTGCTTAGAAACTGTTTTGAACAGGCAGTGAAATGGGAGTTGATGGAGAAGAATCCTTGCACCCATGCGACTGTACCAAAACATAAATCACAAAAAAGAGACATCTGGACAGCGGATACATTGATGTATGCGCTCAGTGTCTGTGAAGATGAACGATTAAAGCTCGCAATTAATCTATCTTTCTCATGTTCCCTGCGACTTGGTGAGCTGCTTGGTCTTACCTGGGATTGTGTAGATATTTCTCATGAGGCAATTGAAGAAAACCGTGCATATGTCTTCATCAACAAAGAATCACAGCGTATAAGAAAAGAATCTTTAAATGCATTGGATGGAAAAGATGTGTTGTTGGTATTTCCGACAAATCATAAGAAGAATTCTACGGTCCGTATTCTGAAAACACCGAAGACAGAAAGTAGTGTACGTAAGATATTCTTACCGAAGAGCGTTGCTAATATGCTTGTAGACTGGAAAGCTGAGCAGGATGAAATGAAAGAAATCCTGGGTGACGAATATATGGACTATAACCTGGTTATGGCAAGTACCTTTGGTCTTCCTCTTGGTGATGGAGCAATCCGTGGCCCTTTAAAGAAATTGATCGAGGACTATAATCTCCCACCGGTTGTATTTCACAGTTTTCGTCATAGCAGTGTTACTTATAAGCTGAAACTGAATGGTGGAGACATCAAGGCGGTACAGGGTGATTCTGGCCATGCTCAGGTCAATATGGTTACAGATGTGTACTCTCATATTCTGGATGATGACAGAAGGAAAAATGCAGAGCTTTTTGAAGAAGCATTTTATGAGAAAAAGAATCTGGATCCACAGATGCATGTACAGCAGGAAAATAATAATACTACTG
This sequence comes from Blautia sp. MSK.20.85, assembly GCF_013317245.1. Classification (NCBI taxonomy): domain Bacteria; kingdom Bacillati; phylum Bacillota; class Clostridia; order Lachnospirales; family Lachnospiraceae; genus Blautia; species Blautia sp. MSK.20.85. Next base: position 889 of record NZ_JAAIUN010000060.1, on the reverse strand, counting down.
TTGCTGATGAAGTCGATCCGGAACTTCTGGCAAAAGTATTGGCGAATCCAGAGATGCGGGCATTGCTCAATTCACTGGCGAAGACGATGAAGTAATGAAAAATAGTGAAAAAATAGTGTAATTTTAGTGAAAAAACGATTCATAAAACGATATAATATATGGATGAAATGAGGATATTTATTGTGTATATGGATATTCTATCTCCATCATTTGATGATAGAATGACGGAGATAAATCTGAAATGAAGGAGATTCCTATGAGAGACTTTGATTTTATTGTAAGTCCTGCGAAGTTGTTAACACCTGAAATTGTTCAGATGGTTAGCAGCATCCATGAACATAAAGGCAAACAGGAATTATTTCTCGAAGCCAATGTAGATGAATTGAAAACACTCTTAGAAGTTGCATTGATTCAGAGTACGGGAGCATCCAACCGAATCGAAGGTATATCTACTGGTTATGTCCGTGTTTAAAAATATGAAAGCAGCTTATAAATTTGCCAGTCAAAAACGCATGGACAAACCGTCTCGTATGCGTTATATTATTTATAGACAAGAAAATATCTTGTACTTATGATAGGAAAGTTTAATTGAATACTGTTTACCATGATCGAACGTACGAAGCATGGTGGTCATATAACAGATGTCGATGGTAATATCAAGGCATTCCCCGATTATTAGCTGGGGCAAACAATCAGCTAACTTTCAGAGCTTTACAGAGCTTGACAGAGGGGGTATTCAGAATAACTCGAATTGAATCGGAAACAGTTTTATATAGTGTCCCATATGGGTTTACCTTACCTCAGATTGACAGAGAGTGACAATAGGTTGGAGCTCTCCTAAGCGAGGGGTCGGAGGTTCAAATCCTCTTGGCGACGGGCTTCAAAGCGT
>NZ_JAAIUN010000059.1:0-3201 GCF_013317245.1 Blautia sp. MSK.20.85 | reverse complement strand
AAGCACAGAAAAATCAGCCGAAACAGGGAAAGGTCACGGTAAAAGAGCTGGCAAAGCAGAATGCCGGGATGGTCAATATCGAGATCACGAACAAAAATATCAAGTCCTTTGAACGCTATGCCAGAAAATATGGAATTAACTATGCTCTGAAAAAGGACAAGAGCAAAGAGCCGCCAGTTTATCTGGTATTTTTCAAAGGACGTGATCAGGATGCCCTCAATGCTGCTTTCCGTGAGTTTTCCCAGAAACAGATTCAAAAAGCGAATAAACCTTCGATTCACAAGCGTCTGGCAGCTTACCGGGCAATGATGCCAAAGAAGACGAAGGACAAAGTAAAGAACCGGCATCAGGAGCAGAGTCGATGAAGAAACAGATCGGCAAACCTCTGATGCAGAAGTGGAAGAATAAGATCGGGGTCAGGCTGTCCGCCCTGGATAAAAAGAAACTGGTTCTTACCAATCTCCCATATGCTCTGGCTGCGTTCTATGCAGACCGGGCATTTTTTCTTTACCGGAATAGTCCGGGAGAAGATATGGGGAACAAACTCTTATATGCTATGGAACACGCAGATCGGATTTTTGCTGGTTTTGTGTTAAGCAATAACTGGAAAGATCTGCTGGCAGGGATTACGGTTGCAGTCGTTTTGAAAGTGCTGGTTTGGCAGAAACAGTCAGATGCAAAGAAACTCCGAAAAGGAATCGAATATGGTTCAGCCAGATGGGGAAACGCTGAGGATATCAAACCTTATATGTCGGAAAATCCGTGGATGAACATTCCATTGACAGCAACAGAAGCACTGACGATGGAGAGCAGACCGAAGCAACCGAAATATGCAAGAAATAAAAATATTGTAGTTATCGGCGGCAGTGGTTCCGGTAAGACACGTTTTTTCGTAAAACCATCGGTCATGCAGATGAACTGTTCCATGGTCATTACAGATCCCAAAGGCACTCTGATCGAGGAGTGCGGGAAGATGTTAGCAAAGGGACCGCCGAAGAGGGATAAAGATGGAAATGTCATCAAAGATAAATCCGGGAAAGTGGTATATGAGCCTTATGTGATTAAGGTTTTGAATACGATCAACTTTTCTAAGTCTCTTCATTACAATCCATTTGCTTATATACGGTCTGAAAAAGATATCCTGAAACTGGTGACGACAATTATTGCAAACACCAAAGGGGAGGGAGAAAAATCTTCCGAGGATTTCTGGGTGAAAGCGGAGAAACTGCTGTACACAGCACTGATTGCCTTCATCTGGTATGAGGGTGATGAAGAGGAGAAGAATCTGAATACTCTTCTGGATCTTCTGAATGAAAGTGAAACCCGTGAAGAGGATGAAACTTACCAGAACCCGGTAGATATGATGTTCCAGGAACTGGAAGAAAGAGATCCGCAGCACTTTGCGGTCAGACAGTATAAAAAATACAAAATGGCGGCTGGCAAAACGGCGAAGTCGATTTTGATTTCCTGTGGTGCCAGACTTGCCCCATTTGATATCGCAGAGCTTCGTGAGATCATGTCTTACGATGAAATGGAACTGGATAAGATCGGAGACAGGAAAACAGCCTTGTTTCTGATTATGTCCGATACGGATACCACATTCAACTTTGTGATTGCGATGCTGCAGTCACAGCTTTTCAATCTGCTTTGCGACAAGGCAGATGATGAATATGGCGGCAGACTTCCGGTGCATGTGCGTGTCATCGCTGATGAGTTTGCCAACATCGGACAAATTCCTCAGTTTGACAAGCTGATCGCAACCATCCGAAGCAGGGAAATCTCTGCTTCTATTATTTTGCAGTCACAGAGCCAGTTAAAGGCAATGTATAAGGATAGTGCAGATACCATTCTGGGCAACTGTGATACGACTTTATTCCTTGGTGGGAAAGAGAAGACCACATTAAAGGAAATGAGTGAGCTTCTGGGTAAGGAAACCATTGACCTGTATAACACTTCGGAGACAAGAAGCAATCAGAAATCTTTTGGACTGAATTATCAGAAACTGGGGAAACAGTTGATGACAGAGGACGAGATTGCAGTCATGGATGGAGGAAAATGTATCCTGCAGATCCGTGGTGCCAGACCATTTTTCTCAGACAAATATGATATTACGAAACACAAAAACTATCGGCTTCTTGCAGATGAAAACGAGAAGAACCGATACAAGGTTGAGAAAGAGTTAAATCCGCAGTACACACCGAAATCTGAAGAAGAGGTGGAAGTAATTCAAGTAGATCTGTCGGAGTAACCTTGGGAATGAACGAAAAATAATAAGGAAAGGAATAACTGACATTAGGTGCGCCGGCTTTTTAGTCGGTGTTTTTTCATTCCCGTAAACACCTGAAAAAAGTCAGTTTTGGTGAATGTATATGGCATTTTTTAGCAGTGCAATTACAACTTTAAAAACTCTTGTAGTCGCAATCGGTGCAGGTCTTGGCGTGTGGGGTGTCGTAAACCTTCTGGAAGGATATGGGAATGACAATCCCGGCGCTAAGAGCCAGGGCATCAAACAGCTGATGGCTGGTGCCGGAATCATGCTGCTGGGAACTACCCTGATTCCACAGCTGGCAACATTGTTCTCTTAAGAGGAGTGGTAGATGAACACCATCATTGAGAGAATTACGGAAGCGATAAAGGATATCCTGATCGGGCTTATCAAGTCATGTTTGGATAACATGTTCACGTCTGTCAATGAGCAGGTGGGAACCATAGCCGGGCAGGTGGGACAGACACCGCAGGGATGGAATGCAGGGATCTTTAATCTGATCCAGAACATTTCCCAGACAGTAATTGTCCCCATTGCGGGACTGATCATCACCTTTGTCTTGTGCTATGAGCTGATTACGATGGTAACGCAGAAAAACAATTTCCATGAATTTGAGACTTACAACATTTTCCTCTGGATTTTCAAGGCGTATGTAGCCATTTATTTGGTGACAAATACGTTCAATATCACGATGGCGGTCTTTGATGTTGGCCAGCATGTGGTCAACAATGCCGCCGGGGTGATCTCCGGGAACACAGCGGTGGATGCATCAGAAGCAGTCGCAAGGATTGTGGATGCACTGGAAGATATGGAACTGGGGGATTTGTTCCTGCTATCCATGGAAACGCTGTTGATCAGTATTACCATGCGGATTCTGTCGATCATCATAACCGTTATTTTGTACGGAAGAATGATAGAAATTTACCTTTATACTT
>NZ_JAAIUN010000058.1:0-3203 GCF_013317245.1 Blautia sp. MSK.20.85 | reverse complement strand
AAGCACAGAAAAATCAGCCGAAACAGGGAAAGGTCACGGTAAAAGAGCTGGCAAAACAGAATGCCGGGATGGTCAATATCGAGATCACAAATAAGAATATCAAGTCCTTTGAACGCTATGCCAGAAAATACGGGATCAATTATGCTCTGAAAAAAGACAAGAGCAAAGAGCCGCCGGTTTATCTGGTATTTTTCAAGGGACGTGATCAGGATGCCCTCAATGCTGCTTTCCGTGAGTTTTCCCAGAAACAGATTCAAAAAGCGAATAAGCCTTCTATTCATAAGCGTCTTGCAGCTTACCGGGCAATGATGCCAAAGAAATCGAAGGACAAAGTAAAGAACCGGCATCAGGAGCAGAGCCGATGAAAAAGCAAATCGGTAAAAATCTGATGCAAAAATGGAAGAATAAGATCAGGGTCAGGCTGTCCGCCCTGGATAAAAAGAAACTGGTTCTTACAAATATTCCTTATGCTCTGGCTGCTTTCTATGCAGACCGGGCATTTTTTCTTTACCGGAACAGTCCGGGAGAAGATATGGGGAACAAACTATTATATGCAATGGAACACGCAGACCGGATTTTTGCTGGTTTTGTGTTAAGCAATAACTGGAAAGATCTGCTAGCAGGTATTGTTGTTGCAGTCGTTCTGAAAGTGTTGGTCTGGCAGAAACAGGCAGATGCAAAGAAACTCCGGAAAGGAATCGAGTATGGTTCAGCCAGATGGGGAAATGCAGAGGATATCAAGCCTTATATGTCAGAAGATCCATGGATGAACATTCCATTGACAGCAACAGAAGCACTGACCATGGAGAGCAGACCAAAGCAGCCGAAGTATGCGAGAAATAAAAATATCGTGGTCATCGGTGGCAGTGGTTCCGGAAAGACACGATTTTTTGTAAAGCCGTCGGTCATGCAGATGAACTGTTCCATGGTCATTACAGATCCAAAGGGCACTCTCATTGAGGAGTGCGGGAAGATGTTAGCAAAGGGACCGCCTAAGAAAGATAAGAATGGAAATATCATGAAAGATAAATCCGGAAAAGTGGTTCATGAGCCATATGTGATTAAGGTTTTGAATACCATTAACTTTTCAAAATCGCTTCATTACAATCCATTTGCTTATATACGGTCTGAAAAAGATATCCTGAAGCTGGTGACAACAATCATTGTGAATACCAAAGGCGAAGGGGAAAAAGCTTCCGAAGATTTTTGGGTGAAAGCAGAGAAATTGCTGTACACAGCACTGATTGCTTTTATCTGGTATGAAGGGGATGAAGAGGAAAAGAATCTGAATACCCTTCTGGATCTTTTGAATGAAAGCGAAACGCGTGAAGAGGATGAAACTTACCAGAATCCTGTGGATATGATGTTCCAGGAACTGGAAGAAAGAGATCCGCAGCACTTTGCGGTCAGACAGTATAAAAAATACAAAATGGCGGCTGGAAAGACAGCGAAAAGTATTTTGATATCCTGTGGAGCCAGACTTGCCCCATTTGATATCGCAGAACTTCGTGAGATCATGTCTTACGATGAAATGGAACTGGATAAGATCGGTGACAGGAAAACAGCCTTGTTTCTGATCATGTCCGATACGGATACCACATTCAACTTTGTGATTGCCATGTTACAGTCACAGCTTTTTAATCTGCTTTGCGATAAGGCAGATGATGAATATGGTGGAAGACTTCCGGTGCATGTGCGTGTCATCGCTGATGAGTTTGCCAACATCGGACAGATTCCTCAGTTTGACAAGCTGATTGCAACCATTCGAAGCAGGGAAATCTCTGCTTCTATTATTTTGCAGTCGCAGAGTCAGTTAAAGGCAATGTATAAGGATAGTGCAGATACCATTCTGGGCAACTGTGATACTACACTTTTTCTTGGTGGCAAAGAGAAAACCACCTTAAAGGAAATGAGTGAGCTTCTGGGGAAGGAAACCATTGACCTGTATAACACTTCGGAAACGAGGAGTAATCAGAAGTCTTTTGGATTGAATTACCAGAAAACGGGCAAACAGCTGATGACGGAAGATGAGATTGCAGTCATGGATGGAGGAAAATGTATCCTGCAGATCCGTGGTGCCAGACCATTTTTCTCGGATAAATATGATATCACGAAACACAAAAACTATCGGCTTCTTGCAGATGAAAACGAGAAGAACCGGTACAAAGTAGAGAAAGAGTTAAATCCGCAGTACACACCGAAACCCGAAGAAGAGGTGGAAGTGATTCATGTAGAACTGTCGGAGTAACCTTGGGAATGAACGAAAAATAATGAGGAAAGGAATAACTGACATTAGGTGCGCCGGCTTTTTAGTCGGTGTTTTTTCATTCCCGTAAACACCTGAAAGAAGTCAGTTTTGGTTTATGAATATATGGCATTTTTTAGCAGCGCAATTACAACTTTAAAAACTCTTGTAGTCGCTATCGGCGCAGGTCTTGGTGTGTGGGGTGTCGTAAACCTTCTGGAAGGATATGGAAATGACAATCCCGGCGCTAAGAGCCAGGGCATCAAACAGCTGATGGCTGGTGCCGGAATCATGCTGCTGGGAACTACCCTGATTCCACAGCTGGCAACATTGTTCTCTTAAGAGGAGTGGTAGATGAACACCATCATTGAGAGAATTACGGAAGCGATAAAGGATATCCTGATCGGACTTATCAAGTCATGTTTGGATAACATGTTCACGTCTGTCAATGAGCAGGTGGGAACCATAGCCGGGCAGGTGGGACAGACACCGCAGGGATGGAATGCAGGGATTTTTAATCTGATTCAGAATATATCCCAAACGGTGATCGTCCCCATTGCGGGACTGATCATCACCTTTGTCCTGTGCTATGAATTGATCACGATGGTAACACAGAAAAACAATTTCCATGAATTTGAGACTTATAACATTTTCCTCTGGATCTTCAAAGCGTATGTGGCCATTTATCTGGTGACAAATACGTTCAATATCACGATGGCGGTCTTTGACGTTGGCCAACATGTGGTCAACAATGCCGCCGGGGTGATATCAGGAAACACTGCGGTGGATGCAACAGAAGCAATTACACGGATTGTGGATGCCCTGGAGGATATGGAGTTAGGGGATTTGTTCCTGCTATCCATGGAAACGCTGCTGATCAGTATTACCATGCGGATTCTGTCAATCATCATAACCGTTATTTTGTACGGAAGAATGATAGAAATTTACCTTTATACTT